>NZ_JBSFLB010000001.1:458173-458882 GCF_053598835.1 Streptomyces sp. NPDC001070 | reverse complement strand
GGGTTGATAGGCCGGATGTGGAAGCCCAGTAATGGGTGGAGCTGACCGGTACTAATAAGCCGAGGGCTTGTCCATAGGTTGCTCGCGTCCACTGTTTGGTTCCCGGGTTGCGAACGGTCGCACCGGTTGAACCAGTCACTTAACTGAAGAGTGTGCTTGTTCGCCTAACACCCGATGGTGTTTCGGTGGTCATAGCGTTAGGGAAACGCCCGGTTACATTTCGAACCCGGAAGCTAAGCCTTTCAGCGCCGATGGTACTGCAGGGGGGACCCTGTGGGAGAGTAGGACGCCGCCGAACAATCTTTATGGACCCTCGGTCCTGGCCAAAGCGCTGGGACCGAGGGTTTTTCTTTTTGCGTGGTGCGCAGCTCGCGGACTGGTACGAGAGACTGGCACTACAGCAGTACGAACGACAGGAGTCACGTCGATGTCCAACTCGCCCGAGGAACGGCCGGAAAGGCCTGAGCGGCGCGGTCCGCGCCAGGGCGGCGACCGGGGTGGATACCGCAGTAGCGGCCCCCGGCGCGAAGGCGACCGGGCCGGCGGCGGTTACCGCCGCGATGACCGTCCGCGTGGACGGTACGAGGACCGGGGTCGCGACGACCGGCGTGACGACCGCGGCGGATTCCGCCGTGACGACCGTCCCCGTGAGGACCGTCCGCGCGATGACCGCCGTGACGACCGTGGTGGTTTCCGTCGTGACGACCGT